>NC_014737.1 GCF_000172995.2 Halogeometricum borinquense DSM 11551 | reverse complement strand
GCCGGACCACCGGGGTCGAAAAAGAAAATCAGCGAGATCGAGGTCCTCAACAGAGTAGCTGAAGCAGGGGTGGAAATGGAGGGTGGTGGAAGCCGGTCTTCGACGTCTTACCCCCACCCCTGACGGGGTCGGAACACCCTTCCAGAACGGGCTTAGTGGGGTAGCGCCGCCGAAATTCGAAAAATAGCGCGAACCCTCGTAAACCAAATGCGACTATATGGAACTCAAACCTCTCAGTTCGTCTAACCGTCTCGTCGAGGCGCTCGAAAAGAGGGGTGGTCGGTGTCGGTCAGATCGTCGGGACGTCGTCGTCGGTGCCGAAGGAGTGCGCGACGGCGTTCTCGGCGTCGGTCACCTCGCCACCGGCGATGACGTGCAGGCCCTCGTCCTCCAGTTCGTCCGAAGCCGCTTCGTAGACCGCCTCGAAGAGCTGGCGAACGCGGTCGTCGCGGTCCTCCGGGTCGTCGCCGGGGTAGTCGCAGCGGACCTCAGCGCGCTGGTCGTCGGGTCGGTACGTGACGGTGATCTCGGCGGTGTCGTCGTCGGACATGGATTCGATGTTGGTGGTGTGCTACTTGAGAGAAGGGTGTTCGATAGTCAGTTCGTGCCCTGGTAGAGGACGCTGTCGCCGGCCTCGACGTCGAGATCGTCGGCTACCTCCTTCGGGATGCGGAGCGTGATCGTCTGAAGCCCTGGGGTCTGGGCGTCGGCGTCGTCCTCCTCACGGTCTCGGTCGCTGTTCGAGACGCCTGCCAGCGCGCCCGCGAGACCTGCGACGCTACCGAGGTAGCCTCTCCGGCTCCAGTGTTCCTGCATGGAGTTAGGCACCCCCGAGAGCCGTCTTCACCGCATCGATTGAACCGTAGGCGACGCCGTCCACGATGTACTCGCGGAGGACTTCGCCGCTCTCGGTCCGGCGCATGCGAGCGGTCACGCGGGCGTCACTCGTCCGCATCGTCACCCTCCGTCTCCTCTTCTTCCTCGTCCTCGATCTCACTCTTCCGCGGGAGGTCGCGGACGTCCTCCCAGCGGAGATCGAGAGCCTTAGCCTTCTGTCCCGCCGTGAGGTTCATCGTCGCCTGCTCGTACGGCTCCACGCCGTCCACGAGCGGGACGATGTCCTCCTCGACGAGGCGCTGGAGGTCGTAGAAGTCGTTCCGGAACTGCCTGATGTGCTCCGCCGTGAGGTCATCGTCGCTGAACCGACCCAGGCGCGCCTCGATGGTCCCGAGGCTGTTCTGGAGTTCGAGCTTCCGGGTGAAGAACAACTCGGCGAGCGCGCTCCGAGCGACGCTCTCCCAGTTCGGTTCGGTGGCTGTACAGTCGTCCGTATCGTGGCCGTTATGGCCGTTGCAGTCGTTTGCTGACATTGCTGGTTTCCTTACCAGCACGGTCGAGGGCGTTCCAGCGCCCCCGGCCATCCTTCTGAGGACGGCCAGTTTCCGTGCTTACCACGTAGTCTATACTGCGGCATAATAAATCTATGGCAACCATAGAACTATGTTACTGTAGAGAACATAGGCTCATAGGGTCTTTATGACCATAGCAGACACAACGAACGATATGGGACGAACGACGATCCAGGTCAGTGACGAACTGGCCGATGAACTGCACGAGCGCAAAGAACGTGGAGACAGTTACGAAGACGTCATCTGGCGGCTCATCGAGGAGGGCGACCAGTCGGCCTCACAGGAGCCGCCTGAGAGTCCACACTCGCGCACGGAGCGTCGAGACGCTCCATCACCCCCGCCGGAACAGGAAGCCGCTGAGTCGCCCCAAGAGAGCGTGCAGGAGGACGCCGAAGACGTACTCCGGTCTCTGGACCTGTCGGGAAGCGGGTCGAAGTACGAGGCTCGTGTGGAGACCGTGCTGGCGTTCTACGAGCACCTGCGCGACCACCCGGGCGAGCGCGTGTCGAAGGGCGACCTGGAGGACCTCGTCGAGGAGTGCGGCCTCGACGTCGCCTACGCGTCGTTCGGGTCGTTCTGGGGGAACTGGGTGAAGAAGAACGAGTCGCAGGGCCGTGACTTCAACACGCTCACGCAGCTGCCCGGCGTGGAGATGGACGGCGACGACTACGTCTACACGGGCGAGTCGGCTTAGTCGTCGTCTCCGCGATAGGCATCACCGCCCCGTTTCCGGATTCGGAGGACGTAGAGGATCTTCTTGTCACGGTCTGCCCGACAGCCGAGACGGAACGGGCCGATGCGGAGTTTCTGGTGAGGCGCACCCTGAAGCGGCTCCAGGTAGTCGCTCGGTTCGCGCCACTGATCATCGACGATCTCGTCCAACTTCGAGGCGATGCGCTCACGCGCGTACTCGTCGAGGCTCCCGAACTGCCGCTCAGCAGTGTCGGTGAGCTCCCAGCGCCAGTCGTCGCTCATCGATCACTCGTCCTCGCCGTCGAGGCCGTACTCGGCCTTCACCTCGTCGCTGGTGTGTGTGCGGCCTTCCTGGATGTCCACCTCACCGGCGAGCATCGCCTTCAGGTCGGCGCGGTTGAAGTCGGGGTGTTTCACGGCGTCGCGGAGGACGTCGCGGATGAACTCACTGCGACTGTTGTACCCGAGGTCCTCCCACGCCCCATCGACGTCGGCGAGGAAGGTCTCGGTGATGCGGATGTTCACGGTGGTCTTGTCGGGTGGGGTGTCGGCCTCGGACATGGCTGTGTTGAAATTGTGTAGCGAAAGCATATACAGTTACCGGACCGTACCCCCTGCCAATAAGTCAGGCGAGTGTCGCAGAATAACATAGAATACGACACTCGTCACAACCGGCCCCCGTACAGTTTATAAAAGAATCCTCCGCGACCCTTCGCGGAACACCCACCACGAAAGAAAACGACACTCAGATGAGCACCACCGAGACCACCCAGGCGAAGTCCTGGATGAAGCCCGACCAAGTGAAACGAGTTCGAAGCGTCTGCCTCAGCGAGACGTTCCCGACGTACCTCCAGCAGCGCAACTACGCCATGATCACCGTGCTCGCCGACACCGGTCTCCGGGTGAGCGAACTGGTCGATCTCGACGTCGGCGACCTCCACCTGGACGCCGAACGGCCTCACATCTACCTACCGAGTCACAAGCAGAAGGGCCGTCCGGGCGACGCGACCGTCTACCTCGACGACTTCGGCGACGTCTACAGTGCCCGCGACACTCTGAAGCAGTATCTCACAGGGCGGTGGAAGGAGCCCGAGAACGGGGCGCTGTTCCCGTCCCGAGAGTCAGACCGGGCGACACCCCGCAGCGTTCAGCGCGTCGTGAAGCGAGCCGCACAGGCCGCCGACGTGACGCCACAGGTGAAGAGCGTCGCCACCGAGGACAGTGAACCCAGCCCCGAGGACGTCACCCCGCACACCTTCCGACACTCGGTGGCCTACCGCATCATCGTCGAACAGGGCGGTCGTCTGGAAGACGTGCAGCGCCACCTGCGCCATTCGTCCAGGGAGACGACGGACCGAATCTACTCCCACCTGGTGTGACGATGTACAGGTACCTACACCAGCTCCGGACGCGGTGGCGTCGGTGGCGGCTCCTGCGCGCCTACTCCCGCGTATTCACCGCGCGAACGGGCAAGCGCGTAGGGTTTACCCCGCTCATGGCCGCCTACGAGCGCGCGGAACGCGACGGCGTCCTCTCCCTCGACGACGGCGACGTCGTCTGGCACTGGCCCGAGGACGGTGAGAGCGCATGACCGAAGACGACGTTGATCCGGAGAACCCACGCCCGGAGGGACACTACCCGAGGTTCAGAGACAACGAGTGGCACTACGTTCCGGACGAACTCGCGCAGACGATCTCCCTCGGGCCAGCCGGTGACGGAGAACCCGGCCAGGACTGGGTGCTCACGTACACGCCAGAGAAGCGGAACCCGGACGACCGCGAGAAGGTGCTGGTCCGGCTCACTCCGCGGGCGCTGCACGAGCTGTACATCGAGACAAAGGGGCTCTCGAACGACGCTCGGATGCACGGGCACAGCGCTGAGTGTGACCTCTGTGGAAAGCAGGTCGATTTCGACCGAGCGATACCGAACGCCCGAGGGGAGCCGTGTCACAAGCGCTGCTGGAGCGAGTACACGGGCGCTCCGCAGTGGTTCGAAGAACAGGGTTAGTCAGCAGCAACCGTTTTCCGGGCGACGACGCCGGCGGTGTCGAGGACGTCCACCTGCCCGAGCGTGAACGCCGCGCCGTCGATCTGGCCGAAGCGGGGGAGCGCGTTGCTCGGTTCGAGTGTCACCTCCAGAACTGCGCAGGGCCGGCGCGGGTCCTCGGGGAGATCGGCGACGTCGCCGTGGTCCTGGTGGAAGAGGCCGATGAGTTCCCAGCTGGCCTCACCGCGCAGGTTCTTCTTCCAGGCGACGGTCGCGTAGACGCGCTCGTTCTCGTCGAACTCCATCTCTTCGAGGGAGCCGTATTCTCGACAGCGCTTGCAGCACGACGCGTCCACCGCGTTCTGGTCGGAAGGGAGTCCCGTGAATCGCTGTTTCAGCGTCTCTTCCACGGTCATACTGTCATCGAGGTGAGGAACCCGGTTAAACCGCTGGGGTACGATGGACCGCGAACCGACCCCCGCATCCGGGTGGCTTCTCTGCGTCCTAAACAACACTTTTGGCAATAGAGGTTGGAATGTTGTTTAGGACGGTCGCCACTCCGTCCAGATCACCATGCACGACCACCCACTGCACCCCGAACGAATCACTACCGGTGATGCACCGTGAGCATCCGAGAACGAAACATCATCCGCGACCGGCTCCAGCCCGGCGACATCGTCCTCTACGATGGGTTCCAAGTCGAAGGAGAACGCTGGCGCGTCGTAGAACTCGAAGACGACCACCGGTTCCTGGGTTTCGGACCGTTGGACGTTGAGGAAGAGGACCTCGTCGTTCGACGTCTTCAGTTCACCAACGTCGAGGAAATCGTGCCGCGCGACGACCCCGGTGGCGTGGAGGATGCGCCCAGCACCGAGCCGCGTCCGCCGGCGTCTCTTCCGAAGTACGTGGTCGAGGCCGTTGAACGGCAGGGCGCAGATCGGCTCCGCGACCTCGCCGACTGGGCCGAAGAGCGTGCTGCGTTCCTCGAAGCCGAAGCGAGAGAGCAGCTGGAGGAACCGCCAGCGGAGGGCGAGGTGGACGACGTCGAGGAAGATGTTGATGGCGACGACCTGGACGAGGTTCCAGACGGCGTCTCGGTGAACGTCTACAAGATGAAAGTGCCGTGTGGACCCGGTTGCGATGGCTGTCCTCACGGTCCCTACCGCTATGCGAAGTGGCGCGAGGGCGACAAGGTTCGAACGAAGTACCTCGGGAAGTGAGCCGATTTCTCTTCACGCCCTAAACAACACTTTCCTATTCACCGCCCCGATGTTGTTTAGGACGGTCGGTTCTCGAACCCAGTTCAGTCCTCGCCCGGATGCGGGTGGAGGCTCAGAAGGTCAGTCTTGATGGAACGCGCAGCGCTGGGTGAGTTGATCGACGATCCGGTGGCAGGGTTCGCCGTACCGGTTCGTCGCCGAACAGGTGATGACGCGGTCGTCGTGGACGTAACAGCGCGCGTCGGGCGTGTCTACCGGCATCTCACAGGTGCCACCCTGCGCTCGGTCAGCCCCACAGGCGTACCTCTCCTCTTCGCGTTCATCGACGAACTGGATGTATCGACGAACCGCGAAGCGCCCGTTGTCTTCGTCCATCGAGTACCCCATCGCCTGGCGCATCGTCTCGATCTCGAAGCCCTTCCGGGCGAGAATCGTTCCGTAGGTGTGTCGAAGAGCGTGCGCGTTCACGTCGCGCTGGAGGCTGGCGTCCTTGACGAGGTCCTTCAGGTAGGTGCGGAGCCGTTGCTCGGTGCGGAGCTTGTCGTAGAGCGCGAAGTAGTCCCTGAGCGCCTCGACGACGTCCTCGTCGGGAACCGGAACGCGACGTGCGCCGTGGGGACTCTCCGGCTTCCAGGTGCCGTCTCGGTTCACTTGACACCGGTAGCAGGCGTCGTCACCGTTCCCGAGGTTGCACGGGGCTTCGCTGGGAACCACGATTTCGGGAATCTTCGTCTTGTAGACGACCCAGCTGGGGCGCAGGTGCGCGACCGTGGAGTTCCGCAAGCCCGTGTACGGCGACAGCAGTCCGGCGAGGCGCTTCACGCCGTCGGCTTCCAGGGCGGCCTCCCGCCACGCGGCCAGCTGCTCCTGGTCGAGGGGCTGGCTGGCGTCGGCGAGCGGTCGTCCGTTGTAGTCGGTGAGCGTCTTCTCCTCTACCATTTTTCGTCGTAGGCCAGCCCGAGGCGGGTACCGCTCATCTTGATGTAGAATCGAGCGATGCCGATGGAGGAGTGACCCATCAGATGCATGATTTCGTGGGGTGTGAAGCCTTTCCGCGCCAGTCTCGTTCCGTACGTGTTCCGGAGGTCGTGGGGTGTGACCTCGCGTCCGAGATCGGCGCGGTCGGAGATTTTCTCAACGTAGTAGTTCACCTTCTCCCGGCCTCCTACGGTGTCGTGGACCGAGAAGTAGTTCCGGAGGATCTCTTCGACGTCTTCCTCACGGATCGGGATGGGGCGGACGCCGTGGTGGGACTTCGGCTTCCAGTAGCCGGGGCGTTTCTCGCGGCAGTTGTAGCAGGGCTGTCCGGTGTTCTTCGTGTCGCCACCGCTTCCCTGCTTCCCGCGACCGAGCGTACACTCTTGACGAGGCGGGATCTTCACGTGCGGGTTCTCTTCGTCGTCGAGGTTCAGCCAGGCTTCTGTCATGTGCGCCATCGTCGTCCGGCGAATCCCTGTGTGGAGGAGGGTGAGTCCGAGCAGTTCCTCGATGGGCTTCCCATCCTTGGCGGCTTCCTTCCAGGTGGGGATCTGGTCGGGTTCCAGTGGCCGGTACCGTTCGAGGTGGGTGATGCGGTCCTTGTTGAAATGGCCAGTTCCCATAGATATTGACATGAGTCATGTCAGTATAAACGCTGGGAAAGTTACCCGGGAACCTCTGAAGAGGCTAATTTCGGACGGCTCAGCCGTTCCGTCGAAACGTCTCATGTCACTAATCCAGCTATCGGCATGAGTCGGTAAATCACCGATTCAGGCGGCTCAGGCTCCACACCCCTCGAAACCCGGCATCCTCGACCCCCCGCATCCGGGGTAGGTCGAGATCGAGGTGGTTCAGAAGTGGCATGACTATATTAGGGTCACTCGACCCGGGTTGCCATCTCAGATTACCTGTCGAAAACTCTCCTCGCAGAACCCCCCGACTGACCCCAGTAGTTAAGTAATAGGACTGCAAGCGCGGTTTACTTCGGGTAAACTGAGATGGCAAGGGGGGTCGAATCACCCTTATACAGTAGAGAGGTCGGACAGACGGGGGTCGATGAGAAGGCGCAGTTGCTCCTGGAGGAGATCGGCGACGTCGGTCAGAAGAAGATCGGGGGGCGGAGGGGCTGGCCTACTCGAAGTAGTCCAGCGTCATCTCGTCGAAGACTCGCCGGCACAGCTCGGCGTTCTTCTCACCGAGGATGCCGCGGTCGCGGTCACGGACGTAGAGGTCCTCGACGTCGGCCACGCCCAGCAGCGCGGCGTGGGGTGGCTTCGTGTCGTCGGGGACGCCGGCGTGATCACGGAGCCAGAGGCAGGTCTTCAGCATCTTCACCGGACGATCTCCCAGCCAGCCCTGGCCGGCACCGCGCTTCGGGATGTCGGCGCAGCTGACGTCCACCTCGTCGGCGAGGACCGCGGCCAGCTCTATCGCGCGACCTCCCGCGTTGTGCGCGAAGCAGAACCAGGTGTTCCCGCTCGGTTCCACCCCGAAGTTCGTACACTCCTCGGGGTCGCTGTGCATCGGCCCGTGAGCCGGGTGCGGTCCCTGCCACTCGTCGCCCGGCGTCTCTCGTCGATAGCGCGAGAAGTCGCCGGTGTCGGCGATGGACCGGATGTCGATGTCGAAGTACGGTGACCGCCCGCTGCTGGAGCTGTCGTTCTCTCGGTTCCGGATGGCGGCCTCGATCCCGGAGACGTCGCTGTTCCAGTCGGTCTCCGACGCATCCTCGGACGAGGAGCGGAGCCGGCGCTGGCGGTACTCCTCGCTCTCGTAGGTCTTAATGAGGTCCTCGACGACGTCCTGCCGCTCGGGGACGTCGGTCGGCGTCCCCTCGACGTGCCTCCAGGTCGCGCCGACGACGCGCCCGTGGTCGTACATCTCTATCTCGCCGACGTCGTCCAGTTCGGCGATGAACTTCCCGAGACCGCCGGGGAGTTCTGCCCTCACGAAGACGTGGAGCCCCTCGCCAGACTGCGAGACCTCGGTGAACGCATCGAGGCGTTCGACGATCTCCTCGACCTCCTCGGAGACACACCCGGATGCGGGGTCCCGGACGTCGTCGAAGTCCACCTGCATCAGCGGTGGCTCCGGTGGGTCGTGAAGCAGCAGGAACGTCGGGATGATGCGCTCCGGGACGTGTGGCTCCTCCTCGCCGTCCTTCGGCGGGAACGGGTACGTCCGGTGGACCTCCTCGGTCGGGAGGTCGGCGAGCATCTTCGCCTTCTCGAAGGTCGTCTCGGGACGCTCGGTCTCCTGCTCGCCCCAGCTGGCCGGGTAGCAGTGCCCGGTCACCCACGGGGCCATGATCTGCTTCCCGAACTCGGGTGACCAGAGGACCCAGTGGTCGAACTCCTTCATCTCCTCGGGGATGTAGCGCCTCGACGTCTCCATCGGCACCGTGAACGCGCCGGTGCTCACGCCGTCTCACCTCCGGGGAGATCGCCGTCCACGTGGCCTTCCTGGTAGGCCTCGCGGGCCGCGGCCTGGAGGTTCTCGGGGATGATGCTGTTCGTCCAGGCGAACCCGTCGCGCATCACGTGCAGGCGCTTCTTCGCCCGCGAGAGCGCGACGTACCACGTGCGGTACTCGTTCCGCCGGGACTCGTCGTTCACCTGGATCTCTCGGAGGATGCGGTTGCTGATGCCGTCGTAGACGACGACGTCGTCGGCCTCCATCCCCTTCGAGGCGTGGATGGTGATGGCGTGGCAGCTGATCGAGTCGGGGCTGATCGGGCCGTCCTGCCGGTTCAGCGCGGCCCGGAGTGCCCGGAGTTCGCGCTCGCCGGACGACCCGGACCCGAACGGTCCCTTGTTCAGCCGGTTCACCGATCCTGCGCCGGCGGTGTAGCGCTCCCAGAACGACTTCGTGACGTAGTCGTCGAACTCCCGGAGGGTAAGGTGGCCGTCCTCGTCGTCGCGCAGTTCCTCGACGAGGTCGTTCGCATCGGACCGGGTGATGTCGAGGTCGTGCGCCGACGTCGCCTCCAGGAGGGCCGCGGCCTCGCTGTTCTTCAGCGAGATGTCGGCGGGGTTCTTGTTGTTCCCCGTGTACTCGCCGAAGGCCTTGTTTCCGCCGTAGCGGAAGTTCGCCGGGCTGTACCCTTCGATCTTCTGAAGCGCGTTGTGGACGGCGAGACGGATGTCGGTCTCCTCGGTGTTCCAGCCGTGGAGCTCCGGCTGCGAGCGATACGGGATGCCGGCGGCTTCGAGGGCTGCCCCGACGCCGTCGGCCTGCATCCGCGTCCGGGTGAGGAACAGCGTCTCCTCACGCCCGAACTTCTCGCAGATCCAGCCCGGCGACCCCGGCGTGTCGCGGCCCGGCAGGTTCACCCAGCCGTTCTCTTCGGAGTGTTCGAAGCGCGGGCTGTTGATGTCGTTCACACGCCCTCGTCCGTCGCGGGTGACCGCAGGCGGAGTGTGGGCGTCGGCGAGCATGCGCGTGGCGAGCGCCCAGTGCTCTTCGGGGACGCGGTAGGTAGTGTCCAGGAGGACGGTCGGGAGGTCGAGGTCCTCGAAGAAAGCCGGGCTGGCCCCGTCGTAGGCGTTCACCACCTGGTGCGGGTCGCCGGCGACGATGACGATCTCTGCGTCCTCCATCCAGGACCGGAAGAGAGCGTCCATCAGAGCGGTGACGTCGTGGTACTCGTCGATGACGAGGATGGGCCGTCCGGGAGACTCGCCCTCCTGGAGCGGGCGCTTCAGCATCTCGTGGAAGTCGATGATGTTCATCTGGCCCTTGTAGTCCTCCCACTCGTACCACGCCTCGACGATGTCGCCCTGCCAGTGGTCGCGGAGATCGTCGGTGTGCGGGCACTCGCGCAGCGCGGCCTTGTCCTCGGGCGTGGTGTTCGCGTTGGCGAGGTAGTCGAGAACCCGGAAGAGGAGCTTCCCGGCGCTGTCCTCCCAGGGTTCCGACGTCCAGAACTGCATCCCTCGCTTCTCGCAGAAGTCGGAGCGGTGCCACGGTTCGACGACACCCTCGCCGATGGAAGCGCAGCGGTTGGCGACCGCGTGTGCGGTGCCGATGTAGCGGGTGGCCCCGTCGCTCGGGTTCTCCAGCTCGGACGGGTCGATGATGTCCCAGGACGCCAGCCGTGCGAGCGTGTCGCGGGCGAGCGAGCGTCTGTAGGTCACCCAGGCGACGTCCTCGATGCCGTAGTCGTGGTCCTGGATGAGCTTCGCTACCCGGGCCGCCGACTTCGACGTCTTCCCGGTACCCGGCGGGCCGTGGTAGGCGAGCGATTCGGTGACTGGAACATCCTCGATTCCCGTGATTTCGATGTCCTCAAGGTCCATCGGCATGCTCACTCACCTCCCTCGTCGTCGTCGTCCGGGTCGATCCCGAAGCCGCCGGTGATCCCCGACTCGAAGTCGTTCGCTGGTCCGTCGTCCGGTGCGTCCTCAGGCGGCCTCTCGTCCTCCGTGTGGCCGTCCACGTCGTCCTCTGCGCTCTCGGTCTCGTCGGACGTGGCGGGGCCGTCGTGGGCGTCCTCGTCGCCCTCGTCGCCGTCCTCGGTGACGTCGTCGGTCTCCTGTTCGCTCTCGGTGCCGTCCGAGTCGTCCTTGTCATCCACCGCGCCGACGTCGGTCTGGGCCTCTTCGGCCTCTTCCTCCTGCTCCCGCGCCGCCTGTTCGGCGGGGCTCTCGGGCTCCTCGACGAACTCGGCGGGTTCGGCGAAGCCGGCGTCGAGGCACCAGAAGGAGACGCGCTGGCCGTCCACGTACTCGTAGTCGGAGACGCCGGCGACGTCGGGTAGAGTCTCGCTGCGGGCGTCCAGTTCGATCTGGAGCGCACGGGTCTCGATGCCCGCCTGGTCGCAGATGCGCTTCACGGCCTGGGTGGGGACGCGGATCTGGGACGGTCCACCGCCGTCGGTGGCGGCTTCGCCGTCGTCGTCGGCTGGTGGTGCGTCCATCCAGATCCCCTGCCGGTCGCGCATATCCTTCACGTCGGCGTACGCCGTCTGGCGGTTCACGTAGTCGCGGAGATGTTCGACCGCTTCGGTGCGCGGGCCGACGTGCTCAACAGTCTCGGCCCGGTCGAGGAGGATCTCGCTGAGGAACTCCTTCCAGTCGTTGCTGTCCCGGCGCTCACGGGAGGGCGGGGCGATGCGCTCGCCCTTCCCGAGGCTGATGAGCGCCTCGAAGTAGTCCTCCTTCCAGGCGGTCCAGTCGTAGTGCTTCCGCCCTTCGTCCTTCGACTTCTCGGTCTCCAGCTGCACGCCGTCGCTGAAGTGCCAGCGCCAGACGAGGCCCTGCTTCGCGTCGGTCGTGGAGACGACCTTCACCTCCTGGAGGCGCTGCTCGATGAGTTCGTCGAACGGGATGCCGTTCGCCCCGCTCCCGTCGTCCACGAAGACGTCGGTGAACTCGTCCTTGATGTCGGTCTTCGTGTAGTGCGCGAGTTCGCTGGCGAGCGCATCGGCGAGCGCGTTCGCGTTCGCGCTGGAGATCGCGCCGTCCTCGCTCCAGGCGGCCACGTAGTCCACGGCACGCCCGAGGAGTTGGTTCTCCCGGCGCATCCGAGCGGTCATCCCGTCGTCGCTGTCGATCTCTTCGGCCTCGTCGAGGAGTTCCTCGGTCCCTGCTTCGACGTCCGGCACCTCGTCGCCTGCCATCAGTAGCTCACCCGTGCGGCTGGTGCTCGGTCGTTGGCCTGTTCGTCGTGGTGGTCGTCGCTGGTGTCGTTCATGATGGGTGTCGTTTCGGCGAGCACCCGACGTCGTACAACGACGCCAGCACCGAGACGCAGACCCGCCTCTAAGGGCGAGGCGGTAAGTTTACGTCGGTGCCGACAGAAGCCGTAGGTGTCCAACCTTCGGGGTGGAACCGACCACCCCGAACCGGCTTCTGTCAGGCGCTGATTGGTTAGCCTTGCTTTTCGCGTGTCTTTCCGCGCAGTCGTTATAAACGTAGGGTGTCCGCGCCTGAACCTCATGCTTCGACCTCGCGTTCGATGAGGTGTTCCACGTGATCGGGACAGAGGACGCGAGTGCCGAACCCGTCGATGGTGACTCGGGAGAGCGGTTCGCTGACGCGGCAGCCGAGAGCAGCGCAGCAGGCGGCGTCCACGGCCTCGACGACGACGCCGGGGAGGTCCACGGTGACGGTGTCGGTGCCGCCGAGGTCCTCGACGATCTCCGCGACGGACCCGCTCGGAGAGGTTCCGGCGCTCACGCTTTCTCACCACCCGCATCCGGGTCGGTGCCCATCTCCCAGAGTTTCCGGGCCAACCCCTGCTTCGGGGGGAGCGACTGGTCCTTCTGGAAGAGGTTCTGGCGCTTCAGTTCTTCTCGGACGGTGGCCGCGTCGGTTTGGAACTTCCGCGCGATGTCGGCGGGAGCCCACCCACGGCGGACGTGGAGCTCTTCGAGAGCCTCCGGGTCGTCCCAGTTGCGCTGCGCGGCTTCGTCTACGGTGAGCCGGCGCACGCTCACGCCGAATCACCGCCTTCGGGCCGTTCGTGTACGTTAGATCGGGTTTGCATCGTGTGGTCGGTGGATGCCCAGTCTTCCAGGCGCGGGGCGTTCCTCCGACCGGATGAGAAAGGAACCGTGAACGTGACGAATATCGTCACAGAAGCCCGCAGTTTTAAGCCTGCGGGCCTCCACGTTCTCGGTAGGACCAAGACCACGCCGTAGGTCCGTCCCGAGTTCACCACCGCGACTCTCACCCAGTCGCGTTTGGTTCGAGGGAAGCAGTCTGCCAGGACACCTTCCCTCGCGCCTTTCTGGCGAAGTTACCTTCGTAGCCGTGAGTCCGTCGAGTTCACCTCTACTCTCGCCTATCGTACCCCCATATTATAAAAGTACGGGAGAAATACTATTGTGACGGAAGGGCGTCACACCAAAATGAGTATGACAGAACCACCGGAGGACGCGGGCGACCGAGACGCACAGTCGCGCCTGGAGGAAGAACTGGATCGGCCCCGCGGCATCCTCACGACCGCTGACCGCGAGTACCTCACCCACCCCGAGGGCTCGCTGGACCTCACCGAACAGACCGCCCGGAAGCGGCGCTCACGCATCCGTGAACGGGTCTACAACGCAATCCTCGACTTCGACTACCTGGCGAAGCTTCCCGAGGACGAACGTCGCCCGGTCTTCGAGAAGGTGCGCGATGGCTGGGTGAACGGCACCTCCAGCGTCGCGCTGCGCCGGCTCTTCAAGTTCGTCTACCTCGGACTGAAGTCGGTTGGCCTGGAGCGTGGCTTCGGGAACGTCCTGGAGCGCGCCATCGAGGACGCCGAGAAGGAGTTCGCCCGCGGCCACGGAGACCACGTCGAGGTGGACGTCACCTTCGACGTCGAGGTCGAGAGCCGGACGACGTCGGAGGAACTGGAGGAGCGCTACGAGGAAGGTGAGAAGCTCTCGCTGGAGGAGCAGAGCGTCCTCGCCCGCGAGAAGGATTACGGGCTCACCGACGAGATGATGATGGACAGCCCGTACTTCGACCCGGACCGCGAGAACCCGGGCGAGGCGGCCTTCGAGGCGATGATGCGCGACCGCGCGGAGAACCTGCGCGCGCAGGATGCGCCCGAAGAGGATATCCCCGAGTTCGACGAGGACATGGACCTCCCCGAGCACCAGCGTCGGGTGAGCCCGCTCATCGAGGGGTCGATGATGGCGACGCCGATCCCGCAGTCCATCCCGATGAACTTCGACCAGCTCTACGAGGACCTCTCGAAGGTGCTGGTGTGGGCGCTGCGGGACGACATCGACAAGACCGACATCGGGTTCGAGGAGTTCCACGACGTCCAGGAACTGATGCCGAACCCGGTCATCATCCAGACCTACTACGAGAACGCCGGTGACGAGTTCGCTATCGACGAGGACGACCAACTGAAGGAGTTCGTCACGCTCTGGGACGCCGTCCTCGCAGCGGCTGGCTGGGAGCGCCCCGAGGGCTTCGACGGCCTCCTGGAGGCGATGGACTTCACGCCGGACAAGTACGACTCGGAGCGGCTGGACGCGCTGCTGACCGAACTGGAGGGTGGCCGATGAGCAGCGAGAGCGCGCCCAGTCGGAAGGACTTCGGTCGGCCTGCGCTGCGCCGGCTGGAGGAGGAGCACGACGATCTCGTTGCTGAACTCCGCGCGGGGTTCGACTCACTGGACGAGGTCATCTTCTGGTGCCAGCGGCTCTCCATGCGGACGCTCGGGTGCCTCGACGACGGCCTCTACCAGCAGTTCGGGAACGAGCGCGTCCTCTGGTCCACGCTGATCACGTCGCCTGAGCGCGAGAGGTACGGGCACGACACGGTGAGCCTGGAGGCCGCCGAAGAGTTCCGTCTGCTGGTGGAGGCGACCTACGTTCTCCCGGCGACGCGGTCGGCGTTCCGGAAGCTCAGGGGGAGCGCCGGCGAGTATTTCGGTGACGACAAGGACGACACCGTCACCGTCGCCGACGAGCAGTTCATAGCGATGCGCCCGGCGCTGGATCACCTGGAGGAGCGGCAGAAGGAGACGCTGTCTCAACTCCTCGACGGTATCGAAGGCGGGAAGCCTGAGCTCTTGGACTGGCTCCGCGACCTGAACGGCGCGACGTTCGGCCAGATCGACTCGGAGTTCCAGGTGCGCGCCTTCAAGGAGAGCCGCGTCACGCAGGAGGTGCTCCTCGACGAGTTCGAGGACCCCAGCGCGGCCCGGAAGACCCGCCAGTTGTTCGCCTTCGAGTTCCTGCTGCCGGCGTTCAACGCGGGCGTACGCAAGCTCGTTGGGAAGGCTGGCGAGGACACCGTCGAAGAGGAAGAGGACGACCAGAGCGCGGGAGACCACATCGACGTATGAGTTCCGACACCGACCGGGAGATCGCCTCGACGTCGCGCCCGGCGCTGAGCAAGCTGGAGGCCGACCACGACGACCTCGTCACCCGCCTCCGGGACGGCTTCGAGTCGTCCGAGGATCTGCTGTTCTGGCTTCAGGAGGTCTCGGTGGCGACGCTCGGTTGCTTCCCCGACGAGGACCTCACCGATGCGTTCGTCGAGAGCAACTCGAAGGCGTGCCTCATCGTCGGCCCCGACCGGCACAACACGCTCCTCGACGAACCGACCGACCTCCAGACCGCGAAGAGGTTCCGTCTGGGGTTCGAGGAGACGTTCCTCCTTCCGGCGTTCAGGCAGTCCTACCGGAAGCTACGGAAGAACGCGAACGAGTACGTCCGCCCCGAGGACCGGCCAGTGACGCGGGCGACCGACCCGGTGGCGTTGCGCCCTGCGCTGGAGGAGCTGCACGAACGCCAGCGGGAGACCATCGAGGACGTCCTCGGGGGCTTCGAGGACGAGGAGGAGCTCCTCGACTGGGTCCGCGGCCTGATCGGCGCGTCGTACGGCCAGATCGACCGCGACGTCATCACGGGCCTGCGGATGAGCGACCGGGTCTCTCGGGACAACCTCCTGAGTGACCCGTCGATGGAGTACAGTCTCAACGACGGGAAGGGGAGCGCGTGGTTCCGGAAGAGCCTCGTCGCGGTGCAGTTGCTCCCGGCCTTCAACGCGGGCGTACGCAAGCTCGTGGACCGCGCCGGCGAGGAGACGAGTGAGGAAGAGGAAGACGAGAACGGCGACGTTGGCGACCACATCAGCGTATGAGCACACAGAACCCCACCGACACCACCGAGACGAAGCGCAAGGAAGAGATCCTGGCGGAGTTCCCCGACCCGCACACGACGTCGAAGCAGTACACCGGCGACCAGCGGTGTCACGACGACTTCTGGGACATCAAGCGGGCGTTCGGCATCCCGAAGATGGAGTGGGACGCCACCTACACCGAGGAAGAGGCAGAGGGGAAGGCCTACGCCGAAGCCGGGGAGCGGAAGCTGCGGAAGAAGCTCCTGCCGAACATCATCTTCCACGACTGGGACCCGGACGATCACCAGCTGTCGGTCGGCGGTACCGACTGGCTGGCTGTCGGCCCGCCGGGTTCGGGGAAGTCGAACCTCGCTCTCTGGCTGGCCGTGCGCCTGATGGAGGCGAACAACGAGAAGGTCATCTGGCGCGCCTCGACGTCGCGCTCGGAGTGGCTGCCGTTCGCGCCCTGGGCGCGGGTCTGCCTGCCCAAGGGCGTGGACATCGAGGCGCGGTTCGTGCCGAAGGACCCGACGCAGGAAGGGTTCGAGGTGGACCTGGAGGAGATCGTCCGCGAGGTCGTCCGGTACCGCGACCCTGTCCACCTCAACCACGACCTCCTGAAGCCCGGTCAGTTCCACGTCGTCTACCCAGACCCGAAGATGCGCCGGCTTCAGGAAATCTACGAGAACGACCAGGAGAAGCAGTACGACGGCCTGGAGTTCAGCGAGGACGACCCGCTCAACCACTGGTGGTTCGGCTGGATGCACGCCCGCATCGCCGAAGGGCCGCACCACTGGTCGTCCATCATGTTCGACGAGATCGGCGACATCGCGCCCGAGGCCGCACGGAACGACGAGTACGCTCACTACCAGAAGGTCGAACTCCTCAAGGACTGCTGGGTGGACGCGCGGAAGTACGGCCACTCCATCTTCGCGTTCGGGCACAGCGAGGCCGACATCCACTCGATGATCCGCCGGAAGATCCGCTGGCGCGTGACGATGAACGGCACCGCGAACCCGACGAACTCGGGCGACGTCGTCGGCTTCCGGCGCGTGCCGATGGAGGACGACATCATGTCCTCCCGCGACGTCGGGATGTTCATGCCCTTCAGCGAGTCGGAGTTCCAGTACCCGCCAGTGAAGGCGGCTCACATCCCGTCGCCCATCGACATGACGCTGAAGGTCTCGTACGCCTGAGCGCGCCTTTTCGCGCCCGTCCGTGTGTACACGTTCGCTCCCGAGCGACGCGTCCACGAAGAGCGTGCGTGTGCTCGCCGGCGCGGCAATCGCGGGCGTGCCCGCCCTCCTGGACGTCCGCGCTCACCCGCGCCGACGTGATCGTGCCCGAGCGGCTGGGCGAGCAGCGCGACCGCGAGCGCCAGCTGCACGCGCGACCAGCGAGCGCGTCCGTCCTCGACGAGAGAAAGAGCGAGTCAGCGAGAAAAGAAAGAAGAAGAAAAAGAAAATCGAGCGAAAAACTGTCTGTTCTGTGAGAGAAGTGGCTCTCTCTGACCGCTATTCTCCAGTATTCCAGTAGTATAACACCTAACGCGCGTATATGCGCGAAATGCGCGCGCTATAACACCCTCCCCCCGGGATAACTCCCTACCAGTCCTGTGCTACGCGCGCGCGAATATCCTCTCAGCCGACTGAAAATCTCGGACCCGGTTCAGTTCGAAAA